>CP062309.1 GCA_015134075.1 Candidatus Stammera capleta | reverse complement strand
TGAATAAAAAATACGAATAATTTAATATTTAAAATAATAAATTCTTTAAATGTTAAAAATATATCTATTAGTGTAAAGAAAAATTTTTCTTATTTATTTATTAAGGAATTTATAAAATATTTAAATAAAAAAAAAAAAAATATATTAATAAATAATGTAAATTATATAAAAAATAAAAAAGAAATTCTTTTATTATTTTGAAGAAGAAGAATAGGATGATTATTTTTTCCAAAAAAAAATAAAAAAAAAATAAATAAAAAATATTTATATAAAAATAAATCAATAATTTTTTGTAAAAATGGATTAAGACATACATGTATAAAATAAATTTTTTCCCTTCTATTTTTTTAAAATAGAAGGGAAATTTACTTAAGAAAAAAATTACCTACTTTATTTATTTATTTTATTTTATAAGAAGGACAATTATTTCCTGTAACATTTTCATTTATAGTACCGCTTTTAGTAACATTTTCCATAATAAAACTTGATCCTTTTTTTACATTTACATTAGAAAATTTTACTTGAATATTATTTCCTTTAATTCCTTTAAAAATAAATTTACCTTGTGTTAAAACTTTTATTGAATCAAAAAGTATATCTTTAAATTGAGGTATTTTATTTCCTTTTGCATTTTTATCATAAAACATATCTATATATATAGGATATTGAACATCTTTAATGCAAATATTCTTATAAATTATTGAATTTACTAAACCACCTCTAGAAATATCACTTTTTATTCTTAAACCATTAGTTGTTCCATTTAAAGATAAATTACTAACAAATATATCATTTACTTTTCCATAAGTTTCGCTACCTATAGACATACCATGTCCTTTTCCAAAATCATTATTTATTATTGATATATGTGAAGTAGATTTATTTGATGCTTTTATAGCTATATTATCATCTCCTGTACTTATATAGGAATGTGTTATAGTTACATTAGTAGAAGAACCAGGATCTATACCATCAGTATTTCTAGCATTAGCAGGAGTATTTATATTAATACCCCACGCAGTAAAACCATTTACATTATTTGTAGAAATATGAAAATTAGGAGAATTTTTTAAAGATACTTTATAAATAATAAAGTTTTTTGAATTTTTTATTTCTAATATTCTAGGAGCATTTTGAGATAAATTTTTTTTTTTAGCTTCAGTTGCTAAATCCCATCAAGTTTTATTTACTCCTTTCATAATAGAATTTCCTTGACCATCTATTATTCCATTTCCATATATTCCACTATTTTCAGAATTATTTACTAATATAAATGGATTGCATCCTCCACTAGAACTAGATAATTTTCCGCATTTTTTACTTCCATTATCATATAGTAATGGGTCTGGTATAGCTGATAAAATCACTTTATTATTAATTAATAAACCACCATTAGATGGTATATTTAATGGACCAGAATAAAAGTGAAAAATTTTATCACTAGTTGGTTGTAAAGAAACTATTTTTTTTTGTTTAGCACAAGTGTTAATTGCATTTTGAATCAAGCTAGTATTATTTTTATCATTAGCTTTTAAAGTAATACAACTTACAGGAATACTAGGTTCTTTAACCTTACGTGTATCTCCTGAAGAAATTGCTGTATTAATAGATAACATAAATGCAAGTGCAAAACATAAACTATTAATATATTTCATAAAAATCCTATAAATTAATTAATAAAGTAAGTATTAAATTTTATTCATTTAAGAACTTAATAATTATAACATAAAATATATAATTTACAAAATTTTTATAATTTATATATAAACTTATTAACACATAAACACCAGCCAAACAACGCATAAACACCAGCCAAACAACGCATAAACACCAGCCAAACAACGCATAAACACCAGCCAAAAAAAAAAATAAAATGTAAATTTTACCACTGATCATAGTGAGTTATCGTCATTTTAAAATATCTATACATGTATTACATATATTACATTTATTACATATATACTTATCTATAAATGTTAATAACTATTTTATAAATGGAATATGAGGATTACTATTTTTTAATTTTAAACCAAGACTACAAATTTCAAAATTAATATTTTTATAAAAAAAATATATATATTTTAATTTTTTTATAAATTCTAATTTAAAATTAGATAATCCTTTTTTATTATTGCTATAGTTAGAACCAAACTGAAATTTTAATTTTTCTCAAGATATAAAAATACTTTTATTTATTATTCTAGCTCTCCAAGTTAATCATATATAAATATCCATAGCTAATGGAGAACGTATAGATTTAATTACTCTTAAATCTATAGGTAAAGATGTATTTTTTATTTCTTTATAAAAATTTTCTGATAATAATATTTTACTTTTTCAAAAAGATTTTTTTTTAGATCAAAATAATATTCCACTATCAATAATCATTAAATTTTTAAATTTATATGTATTGTCTTTATTATATGTTAATGATATTGTAGAATTTAGTATTCTAATAATTTGAATTCTAACTCTATTAATTGTTCCATTTACCCCCCCTGTGGGGGTAAATCCTAATTTCTTTAAAAATTCATTTTGATTTTTACCCAAATATAATTGTGGAGATTTTTTTAATTTTGCTTGAGTGCATAATCAAATCATAAATATTCTTGGTATTATTCCATATGGTAAACCATATTCAGGATCTGCTATAATTTTTAAAGAAGAATATCCATTATCTCTTTTAAAAAAAGAACTTTTTATTTTTGAATGAGGTATAGAAGAATATGCTAATATATTAGTTATATATCCTATATATTTTTTTTTAAAAAAATTATTATTATAAATAGATTTTAAAATATTTTTTTTGTATAAATTATTTTTATTAAACATAATTTTATAAAAAGTTTAAAAATTTAAATTTATATTGAATATTGTAATAAAACATTAATTAATGTATAATTAATTATTGAAGGAGAATGAAAAAAGAATGTTAAATATAATAAGTTATTATTTATATGAAAATATAAAATTTTTTTTAAAATATTTTAATATAAATTATATATTTTCAGTAATAATAAATTCTATTATATTATCTAGTATACTTAAATTAGATTTAATTTATTTAATTATATCAAGTCAAATAATAACATTATTTTATAATCTTTTATTATATAAAAAAAATATTCCTATATATTTTACATATAGTTATATATTAATATCACCAATATTTTTTATAATTAAAAATTCTACAAATAATATAAATAATTTATTTTTAGTTTATGGAATTATTTTATTTATAGTAAGTATTTTAATAAAAAAATATGGTTTATTTTGATTAAATTTTTTAATAAATCCTGTCATACTAGGAATGACAGTAATATTAATAAGTATCAATTTATTAAACACAATATGAAAAATTTTTTATGACAATTATCTTTATTTAAATTATTATAATTTTATTATAACTATATTTACATTTCTTATGTGTAGTTTTTTTTTTATTAAAAAAAAAAACTTATCATATTTATTTATTACATATAGTTTTATAATTAGTTATATATTATCAATTTATTTATTTAGTTGAAATTTTAATAAAATAAATAATATATGTTTTCATAATTACATTAATAATAATAATAATAATTTTTATGATATTAATATTTTATTATCAATTCCATTTATATTTGTTGTATTAATGGAATATATAAATTATTTTATTATATTATTAAATATTAATAATAATAATAATTTTAATATAAATAGTTTTAAATATTTAAGTAAATCTATATTTTATTATGGATGTATAATAATAATATCTAGTTTGTTCAAAATACCTCCTGTATCAATATGTAGTGAAAATATAAATATATTATATAAAAATAAAAATATAAAATATTATTTTAATAGTATAATTTATAATTCTATTTTAATTATTCTAATATCTATATTTTTAAAAAAATATTTTATTTTATATATACCTCTTTCTATAGTTATAGGAATATATATATTTTTTTGTAGTATTATATTTTTATCAGGAATTAAAATATTACCAAAATTAAATGAAAAAAATTATATAAATAACATATCATTAATTTTACTTATTTTTACACTAGGTTCTAGTAATATAAATTATTATTTATCTAGTTTTTCTTTATATAATATATTTTTATCATTTATATCTGGAATATTATTAAATATTTTTTTGAAATTTATATGTTTGTAAATTAAGTTTTATATATATTTCTTTTTAATTTATCATCTATTCCAGATTTTCTAAAAAAATATGAATTAATTTTATCTCTTCATTCTTGTGCATGAAAATATTGTTTTATAAGATTTTTTTTTACATTACTATATATATATATAGGTATTATTTTTTTTAATTTATTTCATAATTTTATTCATAAAAATACGTTTTTAACTCCTTCAAAATGAATATCATATATATATTGAATTATAGATTTATTATATTTTTTTAATATAAATTTGTATGGTAATCTATGAAAAAATAATAATAAAGATTCAGGACATCTTTTAATATCATTAAATTTATTTTTATTATAAATTGAATATTGATTTGTAAATTTTGATCCAATACTAGTTCTAGTATAACCTATTTTTTTTCTGTCCGCATAATGATATACTCCATAATTATTATATTCATATCCATCTATATTTGGAGTATAATTATCTTTTGGATCTACCATTAAACTTAATCCTAAAGGATTAGTATATTTTTCATATGTATTTCAGCTATTTATTAATATTTTTCTTATATTTTTTATTACTTTTTTATTATTTTTTATAGATAATTTTATTCATTCATTTAATATATTATTAAAATTTATATTAATATTTCATAATATTTTTCCATAACTAAATAAATTTGATTGAGATAAGATATTTTTTGTTCAATTTCAATTATCTCCTATATTTGATATTATAGTTACTCCAAAATATTTTGTTTTATTAAATTTACCTGAAATTAATTTTTTTATAGTTGAATTTTTTCCATTTAAATAAGTATCAAAATTAAATATATATTTTCATTGCATTGGTAATCAACATAAATTTATTTGTTGTCCTGTATATTCTTGATTAATTTGTAATTCTATAATTTGAGATGTATTTTTCATTGATCCTATTAAAGGTGATACAGGTTCTCTTACTTGAAATCCAATAGGACCATTTTTTATTTGTAATATTACATTATCTGAAAAATATTTATCTAATTTTTTAAAATAATTAAATGTTATACAAGCTTTATCTATTTTTTTGTCTTTTCAACTATGATTTTTATTAGTTAAAAAACATTTTCAAAATAATATTCCATTAAAATATTTTAATGGTTCAGATATTAATTTTGATCCTATAGCATGATTTATATTATAAAAAAGTGGTCCTTTTGATTTTAAATTCGTATTTATTATAAATCCTCCAAAGGATGGCATATATCTATATATTTCATTTATTTTTTTTTTTCATCATAATATAACATCTTTATTTAATGGATTAAATGTTTTTAATTTACTTAAAATAATAGGACTATCATATCTTATAGAAATAAATATTTTTATATTATATTTTATAAATATATTATATAACTCAACTATTTGTATTAATCATTTTTTAGTTATCAAATATGTTGATTTATAATCTACATTAGTATTATTTATACTTATTGAATTTATACCTATACTACATAGTAATTTAGCATAAAAATTTATTCTATATAAATTATAGTTTATTTTATTATTTAAAAAAAATATGGAATTTCCAGAATATCCATTTTTAATACTACCATCTATATTATCTAAATGATTTATCATTCTTATTTTACTTGAAGGTTTTTCATTTATAAATATACCTTTTATTTCATGTATTTCTTTTGTTTGAATTAATCTAAATAAATGATATAATCCATATAAAAAACCGGTATTATTTTTTGAATATATAAATATTTTTTTTTCTTTTTCTTTAATTATATATTCTTCTTCAGAAAGATATTTTTTTAAAAAAATTAAATTTGCTTCTTTAATTTTATTTGTAAAATTAATTAATTTTTTATCTATAAAAAAAGTAATTTCTTTTTTTATAAAATTATTTGATTTTATATATATATTTTTAAAATATTTAAATTTTTTTATATTTGAAATTCATTTTTTATTATTTTTATTTGGTAATCAACATCTAGAATATTTTTTTTTCATTTTTTTAAAATAAATATTTAATTTTTTGAAATTATTTATTAATATTATTATTAATTATTTTAAATTTAATTAAAATTATTTAAATACTTAAATGGATAAAATTAAAATATATGTTTTTAGAAAATAAGAAAATAAATTATCAATTAACAATTGTATTAATTTCTCTTTCTGAGAGTATTGAAAATATTATATTAATATGATTAATATATAATTATACTAATAATCCATTAATAATTAGTTTAATATCTTTAATAAATTATTTTCCTATGTTTATTTCTGCAGTAACATTTATATTTATTGCAGATTCTATAAATCCAACATATCAATATTATATAAATAATATTTTTTTTTTATTAATTTCTTTTTTAATATTTTGTTCATTTTTTTATATACAAATTAATATAAAAATATGTTTAATATTAGTGTTTATATTACAAACATTATATTCTTTTATTAGAACTATTAATAGAATAAATTCAAATAAAATAGTAAAGTTATTATTTAATAAAAAAGAAAGTAATGAAGTTATAAAAATATCTTTTTCTATAATACAAATATTTCAAACTTTTGGAAATTTAATAGCTAATTTTTTTATTTTATATAATATTAGTTTATATGGATTTATACTTATATGTTTTTTTTATTTAATTAATTTTTACTTTTCTTATAAATTATTAAAATATAATAAAAAACATGATTTTTTATTAAATAAAAATTTAAATAAAAATGAAAATATAGATTTATTTTGATTTAAAAAAATTTTTTTAAATAAAAAATTATTTTATATATTTTTTTTCTCTATACCATCTAGTGGTATATATCAATATTTATATACAATATTACCATTTATTTCTAAAATAATTAATTATAAATCTAGTATAGTATATTCTTCATTAAATTTTTCATGTGCTTTTTTCTCAACTATAATAGTATATTTTTTATATAAAAAAATTATTTCAAGAAAATTTATAGAAAAATATACTTTTATTATATGTTTTTTTATTTTTTTATTTCTTAGTTTTACAAATAATTTTTATTTTATTTTAATATTAAATTCTATTTGTTTTAGTTTTTTAACAGGTCATATGTTATGTATGCAAATAAAAATAAACAAAAATTCATCTTATTTTAATTTAGGAAAATTTACTATTATACGTAATTCTATATCAAGTATAGCAAAAATATTTTTTTCTTTTTTATCTGTTATTATTTTTAAAAAATTTAATTTAATGTATGTTTACTTTTTTATATCTATAATATCATTGTTATTTCAAATGATATATATTATTTTAAAAGAGTAAATAATTATTTTTAATAATTTTGAATTTTTAATTTATGTTATTTAACAAAGAAAAAATAAATTTTAAAAAAATATTAATTAGAGGTATTAATGTATATTCATTATTTTATAAAAAGAAAATAATAAATTTTAAAAAATATATAAAATATATTAATACTATTAAAATAAATGTAAATTTAAAAAAAAATGAAATAAATAGAAATATAATTAATTTTTGTAAAAAAAATAAAATATTTTTAATTATAAATATTAGATTTTTAAAAAAACAAAGTTTTCTGTATATAAAAAAATATATTATGTTTTTAATTAAAGAGTTATTTAATATTAATTTTATAAAAATTATTAATATATGTTTTTTTTTTATAAAGAATATAAAAAAATGATATTTATATAATAAATTTATTATTATTTTTTTAAAAAAATATACTAAAAATATTATTATAGAATATCCTTTTTGAATAAAAAATACGAATAATTTAATATTTAAAATAATAAATTCTTTAAATGTTAAAAATATATCTATTAGTGTAAAGAAAAATTTTTCTTATTTATTTATTAAGGAATTTATAAAATATTTAAATAAAAAAAAAAAAAAT